>NZ_RKMA01000019.1:0-352 GCF_003797085.1 Rhodococcus sp. WS3 | reverse complement strand
CACCCGTCGCACTCTGGCGGATCGTTGCCGGGTCATCGCGGACCTGTAACCGTATTCAGCATCCAACACAGTCATCTCGATCTCTCGTAGGGCACCGCCGGCGATGTCGTGATGCCGGCGGGATTCGAGTCGTGGCGGCGCTGGTACTGCGCCGTCGCGCAAGGTTTCTGCTCCGCCCAGGTTCAGTCCAGCGATGCAGTGCTTCATGTCAGTAGGAAGGAACGAGGTTTTACATGACCATCTCGCCGAATGCATCAGACTTCTCTCAGGCTTACCCGCCGAGCGCAGAGTTCGCTGCGGCCGCCAACGCGGGACCGGAACTGCAGGCTGCCGCAGATACCGACCGCCTTGC
>NZ_RKMA01000018.1:0-379 GCF_003797085.1 Rhodococcus sp. WS3 | reverse complement strand
TCGGCGATTGGGACGAAGTCGTAACAAGGTAGCCGTACCGGAAGGTGCGGCTGGATCACCTCCTTTCTAAGGAGCATCTCTTTCGCTCGCCGCACACAGGTGTGGTTGAGGAAAGCAGAGGCCATTTCGTTCCCGTATGTGGAACGGTGGTTGCTCATGGGTGGACGCTGACAAGCATTCGTTTTCATTACTGCCGGCCTCAGTGCTGGTGGGAGAACAAATTATATCGACATACTGTTGGGTCCTGAGAGAACACGTGAGTGTTTCTTTCTAGGAAGTAACGACAAATAACTGCAAGTTGTCATACCGCTCCACTGTGGTGGGTGTTGGTGTCAACGTGAATGTGGTTGTTTGTGTGTTGTTTGAGAACTGCACAGTG
>NZ_RKMA01000017.1:0-380 GCF_003797085.1 Rhodococcus sp. WS3 | reverse complement strand
GCCGAGCTCACGCGTGGAGGCGATACCGACGGCCGCGAACGCCTCGTTGATCTCGACGAGATCGAGATCGGCGGGGTTGATGCCTTCCTTCGCGCAGGCCTTCGCGATGGCCCGCGCCGGCTGGGACTGCAGGGTCGAATCGGGGCCCGCGACCACACCGTGGGCACCGATCTCCGCGATCCACGCCACACCGAGTTCTTCGGCCTTGGCCTTGCTCATCACGACCACGGCGGCGGCGCCGTCGGAGATCGGCGACGCGGAGCCGGCGGTGATGGTGCCGTCCTTGCTGAACGCGGGACGCAGTTTGCCGAGGGATTCGACGGTGGTGTCGGCGCGGATGCCCTCGTCCTGCGCGAAGACGATCGGATCGCCCTTGCGCT
>NZ_RKMA01000016.1:0-426 GCF_003797085.1 Rhodococcus sp. WS3 | reverse complement strand
GTTGCCGGTCAGGACATCAAGTACACGCTCACGTTCACGAACACCGGTAACGGTGCGGGTGAGGTCGCGTACTTCGACGATCTGCGTCAGGTTGTGGACAAGGGTGTTCTCAGTGGTTTGACTGCTGATGCTCCGTTGGCTGCGACGATGGTCGGTGCGGATGGTTTCTCGGTGACGGGAACCCTGGCTGCCGGCGAAACGAAGACGGTGACGTATTCGGTGAAGGTCAATGCCGATGTCGTCGGTGGGGTGTTCTTGAACAACTTCGTTGTTCCGGGTACGACTCCTCCGGTTGATCCTCCGGAGGTGTGTGATCCGGCGACGCAGCTGTGCACGACGCATCCGGTGGTGTCTCCGAAGATCGCTGTGGTGAAGTCCTCTGATCCGGCTTCGGGTTCGAATGTTGTTGCCGGTCAGGACATCAAG
>NZ_RKMA01000015.1:0-437 GCF_003797085.1 Rhodococcus sp. WS3 | reverse complement strand
CACCCGTCGCACTCTGGCGGATCGTTGCCGGGTCATCGCGGACCTGTAACCGTATTCAGCATCCAACACAGTCATCTGTTCGGAACTGGATTCTTCTTGCCGACATCTAGCATTCGGCCGACTCTCGATGACGGTCCAGCTTGACGATCTCTCGTAGGACGCCCGCCGGCGAATGATGCCGGCGGGATTCGAGTCGTGGCGGAAGGTGTCGAAAACACGGGCGAGGTCCTGATCGCAGAGTTGAAGGCGCAGGTCTCCACCGACATCAGCCCGATCGCCAAGCCCCGTCAGATCACGATCGTGCCGGAACTGCCGAAGACCCGATCCGGCAAGATCATGCGCCGCCTCCTGCGCGACGTAGCCGAAGGCCGCGACCTCGGAGACACCTCAACCCTGGTCGACCCCAAGGTATTCGACGCAATCCGCGGTAAGTAGGG
>NZ_RKMA01000014.1:0-483 GCF_003797085.1 Rhodococcus sp. WS3 | reverse complement strand
GTTGGGATCAGCGCCCTCAACGAGACACTAACGGACAACTGTACGATTGTCACCACTAATGGACAGCTGTTTGATTATGGCACTTTATGATCGAACTCTGGAGGCTCCAGCGCATCGACCTGCACAGCGGTGCGCGATTTTTGGATGCATGGAACCCGTAGCGCCCGTTGTCGTTACGAAGTCGACATCCATAATTCGGCACGACCCCGGCCGGCACGACAGCAAGAGGGCTACGAGTAGCGGCAGCTACAGCCCGTCGACCCAAGCCCCCCGGAGCTGTTCCGCAGATTTGCGCCATCGACACATAATCTCGCCCTCCGAGTGGCGACTACCGGCAACCACCCGGCGGCGATATCCTGAGAACATCGTCGACAAGGTGGCATACGTCACACCTGCTTCGATGACACGAAGAGGGTGAAGTGCGCAGAAGCCGATGGCCGACCAGAAATCCGTTCGAGACGCAGGGTGACATGGTCCCCGACG
>NZ_RKMA01000013.1:0-515 GCF_003797085.1 Rhodococcus sp. WS3 | reverse complement strand
GAGGTGTAGAGGATGAACAGGGGATGTTCGGCGTCGAACGGCTGCGCTTCGTGCTCGGGTGAAGCCTGGGCGACGGTCTCGTGCCACCACAGGTCGCGGCCGGGCGTCCACTCGACGTCGATGCCGGTTCGGTTGACTACCAACACGTTCTGGACGGAGTCGGCACCGGCAACGGATTCGTCGACCGCTGTTTTGATGGGTGCTGCGGCGCCGCGGCGCCACTGACCATCCACGGTGACAACAAGTTTGGCTTGCGCGTCGTCGATGCGTGAGCGCAGCGCGGTGGCAGAGAATCCGGCGAAGACCACCGAATGGGTCAGGCCCAGGCGGGCGCACGCGAGCATGGTGACGATCGCTTCGGGGATCATCGGCATGTAGATCGCGACACGGTCACCGGCGACGAGGCCGAGGTCGGTGAAAGTGTTTGCCGCGCGGCTCACTTCGGCGAGAAGGTCGTTGTAGGTCAGATCGCGGGAATCGCCCGGTTCGCCTTCGAAGTGAATGGCGACGCGGTC
>NZ_RKMA01000012.1:0-705 GCF_003797085.1 Rhodococcus sp. WS3 | reverse complement strand
AAGGAGACGATGGCCGACAGGTTCGGCATGTCCCACGCGCTTCCGTTGCCGTGGTTGGAATCCGTTGACATCTCCAACGCCGTTCTGTTCCTTGCCTCAGATGAAGGGCGCTACGTCACAGGCGTCGCGATGCCGGTCGACGCTGGTTGCATGCTGAAATAACGCAACCAACCTCTTCACCACCAAGTAGCCGAGCGCCGAGGTGAGTGCCGCAGAATGCGACAGATTTGCGGCACTCACTGGAGGAGAATCCGGTCGGATGCCAACCGGGCAAGGAGTCGAAGGTTGCCGAACTCGTGCCTGAAGTCTCACCGTCGTTTCCTTCACGGTGCGGTCAGAACGGCTGCCGATACCGAGTATCGGCACCGCACTTCAATATCACTATCGCACAAGAAAATTCGAGATAGATGGCCACGTTTGCAGACGCCGAATGCGAGCCGTCGAGAGTCTCTCGTTCGCTGAATAGCGGCCATGGCCTGTTCCGCACCTGACATTTTTCTTCGAAGCCACCGGCGATCCGAGGAGGACTCGGTCGGCTGGAATCTACGGGTGCATCCTCCGACAAGAACCACGGAACTTTGCACGTCCAGCTCAACCACAGGGAGCAATGCTCCCCGCGACCTTTCACTCACCAGGTAGTGACCACCGGAACATGCTCCGCACCAACGGCTACCGGATGAGCCGCGTGATCTGTCATTGCCTGCC
>NZ_RKMA01000011.1:0-1227 GCF_003797085.1 Rhodococcus sp. WS3 | reverse complement strand
ACCGTCGCCCAGGCTTCACCCGAGCACGAAGCGCAGCCGTTCGACGCCGAACATCCCCTGTTCATCCTCTACACCTCCGGCACCACCGGTAAGCCCAAGGGCATCATCCACACCTCCGGCGGCTACCTCACCCAAGCCTCGTACACCCACCACAACGTCTTCGATCACAAGCCAGGCAAGGACGTGTACTGGTGCACCGCCGACATCGGCTGGGTCACCGGACACTCCTACATCGTCTACGGACCCCTCTCCAACGGTGTCACCCAGGTCGTCTACGAAGGCACCCCCAACTCCCCCGACGAGCACCGCCACTTCGACATCATCGAAAAGTACGGCGTCTCCATCTACTACACCGCCCCCACCCTCGTGCGCACCTTCATGAAATGGGGGCGCGAAATCCCCGACGCCCACGACCTGTCCTCCATCCGCCTCCTCGGATCCGTCGGCGAACCGATCAACCCCGAAGCGTGGCGCTGGTTCCGCGACGTCATCGGCGGCAACAAGGCCCCCATCGTCGACACCTGGTGGCAGACCGAGACCGGCGCGATCATGATCTCCCCGCTGCCCGGTATCACCGCCACCAAGCCCGGATCCGCGATGGCGCCGCTACCCGGCATTTCCGCGAAGATCGTCGACGACGACGCCAAGCCCCTCGGCCCCGGCGGCAACGGTTACCTCGTCCTCGACGAGCCGTGGCCGGCGATGCTCCGCGGCATCTGGGGCGACATGGAGCGTTACCGCGACACCTACTGGTCCCGCTACGCCGAAGAAGGCTGGTACTTCGCCGGTGACGGCGCCAAGTACGACGACGACGGCGCCCTCTGGGTCCTCGGCCGCGTCGACGACGTCATGAACGTCTCCGGCCACCGCATCTCCACCTCCGAAGTGGAATCGGCACTGGTGAACCATCACGGCGTCGCCGAAGCCGCCGTCGTCGGTGCCGCGGACGAGACCACCGGACAGGGCATCGTCGCGTTCGTCATCCTCCGTGAAGGCGTCGAGAACACCGGCGACGTTCTGATCGCAGAACTCAAGGCTCAGGTCTCCACCGACATCAGCCCGATCGCGAAGCCGCGTCAGATCACGATCGTGCCGGAACTGCCGAAAACCCGATCCGGCAAGATCATGCGCCGCCTCCTACGCGACGTCGCCGAAGGCCGCGACCTCGGAGACACCTCAACCCTGGTCGACCCCAAGGTATTCGACGCAATCCGCGGTAAGTAGGGC
>NZ_RKMA01000010.1:0-2556 GCF_003797085.1 Rhodococcus sp. WS3 | reverse complement strand
TCTTCGGCCAGACGTACGGCGTGGCTACGTCCTTGCCCGCGAGCAGCGCCCGTGATGAATGCGACCTTGCCCTGAACCCTTCCAGCCATTTTGAACCTTTCAGTCGAGGAGACATGCATGCCGGCCACCGCGATTTTTGTGGGAACTGCCAGCATTGAACACCGTGAACTTCAAACTTAGATGTTTTTGCAAGCATCTAAGTTTGCCTGAGCCCTGTCAAGTGATTGTCGGCTCAACGTCAAGTTCAATCGAAAGTCAGTACCTTGCTCGGAAGAAGCGCGCCTTGCTTCTCACGCCGTGCCTGGAAGTGAATGGAGTTGAAACAGGTTGATGATCAGAAACTTTCGGACGATGTCGCCGACCGAGGATGTCAGGCCTCGACAAATCGGGTGCTTCAGCCAGCGCCAGATTAATTCCGCTCATCAACACTCGGAAGTCATTTGACTGCGACGTCACCTCGTATTCTGACGCATTGAGCGGCACAAGTTGCCGGGTTGTCCAGGACCGGCTGTCGTGGCGGCGGATCGGTTGTCATTTCAGGCAGGCAAGAATGGGAAACAACCCGAAGTGCCAGGATCGCCGTGCAGATCCCACTGCTGCGCATTACAACACCACACTTCGGCCGGTTAACCTGGATGGGTTTTACTGCTACTCTGACATTTTCGCTGGTGAGTGGGCTGTGCGCAGTGGAGTGGTTGGCCGCAAGTCACCTGTCGAACGTGTGGTGTTCCATGCGTTCGCCGAGATGTACGTTGACACCGTAGTGTTGGGTGCCAGCCGTTACCGTGCCGGACTACCTGTCGGCTAAGGGTTCTGGCCAACCGCTGGCGAAAGCAGTTTCGCGTTTTCGGCGAAAGCGCGAGCGCCTTCGAGGAAGTCGCCGACGAGTAGTACGCACTGCGACCTGGGAGGGTGACGCGATGGCTGCAGCCTTCTCCATCGCGGTATCGATGAGTTTCTCGGCAGGCGCAACCTTCTGTACTAGTCACCTTGATCGAGTTCATCGATCAGCTCTGCGGAAACGCGGGCGACCAACAGGTGCAGGGCTCCGAACTGGCGTATCTCAGCGGAGTTGGTGGCGCGGTGCAGAACAATTTCTCGGCAATTTTCGGAAGCGTATAGCGGCAATGAACACTTAAGATAAGTTCCTGCCATCATAAGGAGTTGATTCCGTACCCGATTTGGAAGATCTGGCCGATGAGTGCGCCGAGGTTGCCCACCCGATGGCAAACAGATTGACGCTGTAAGACTTTCGGCGGGCGATATGCGTTTCTGAGGGCTAAGTCGCTGTGCCCAAGATGATTCCGGATAATCGTCTTGTTGGGTGTCGACGATTCGAGTGAGAATGAAGACGGCGTGATGCACGGGGCGATCATAGATGCCCTCGAAGCAGACGATGATGCTTCGGCAGGCCCGCCAGAACTATCCGCCGGCTGGTTGTCAGCGCTGGTAATGATCGCTTCGAAGTCGCGCTCTTCCCGCGGACAGTTCGTCCGTCGCTGAGCGTTTAAGAGTTGGTTCAGATCGGATTGCCGACGCTTGTTGTCTTTGGAGAGAAAGACCTTGGCTGAAATGCTGAAGTCTTTCTGCTGCGCTGCCTGCAGCAAAACTGGTTACGTTGCCGAAACCCGATCACTTTGCCACGGCGACGAATTTTCGTGCGGTTGGAACGGCACCGCGTCTTCTCGCGGAATGAGTTGTGCGATCGAAACTGGTATTCGGACAACAGCTCGAACAAGAGGGCTTCAGGCTGAATGTCGATACGATCGACTTCGTCGATGAGTAGGACGACCGAGTCGGTGCTCCGGATTGCATCCAACAGTGTGCGAGTCAGCAGGAAACGTTCGAGAACAGGTCACATTCGATTTCTGTTGTGCCGGAGTATGTTTTTTCTTCTGTCTGTGGCGCTGGAGGTGGCGTAGCTGCTCGCGACGGTCCCACCGTAGAGCAACTTGGATTCGTAGAGCCCTTCATAGCATTGAAGTCGAGTGAGGCGTGCATTAGCTTCTAGCGCAACAATTTCGCCAGCTCTGCCTTTCCGGTTCCGGCGGGTCCTTCGACGCGGACTGGCTTCTGTAGTCGATAGCTGAGTCAACGGCTTGGGCAATCCGGCGATCGGCAAGTTGCCCGACGGCACGCAGTGCATCCCATCGCTTCGGCCTCGCCGAACGCATTGTTGGGTTCAAGGTCGAGCACCTTCATCCCTGCCTTTTCGTCAAATAATTCGTGAAGTATCAAACTATTGGTGTTTCGATCTCCGGTCAAGTGGCAATTTGCGGGTATTGACGGCGGTGCCCCCCCTCCATATATTGATGATATTCGAATGTTCGATGCATCGTGTCGAGGGTGCTCGAATTGGTTCGCCCTGTGCTTCATGCTTGAACCTTCCGATGCGGGTTACGTCCTTGATGAAGGCGCCTTCGGTGGAGGTGAAGGAAACTCTGGCACAACATATTTCGGTTGTTTCGCACGGCAGTGGCAGGCGCTCGATGGCCGTACCGGCGAAGCCCGGACGGGTAGGCATTTAGGAGGAGACTCGGTGGAGTTCGAACTAAC